>JAHIRM010000017.1 GCA_018818595.1 Bacillota bacterium | reverse complement strand
TTTATTTAATAGGAAATTGTATTTTAAAAACAGATAAGAGTCAAAAGCAAAAAAGCCTACAGGAAGTAGGCTTAAGAAGATGAAGTTAAGAAATTACTTTATGTGTTTTTTCTTATTATAAACATCCAAAGGAACAACCTTCGGTTTATTACACTTCATACAGTAAGACTCGGGATAATCACTCTCAGAGTCATCCCAGCATTCACTAACAATGTCATAGTCAACTTCTTCTTGAAAACCACAGTTCAAGCATTTCAAAATAATCGTTTCATCAAAAATAACTTTCTTTACAAATTCATCCACATCAACCTGATCAAAATCATCGAATCGGTTATAGTCCAAAGCACGCTCTCGTTTTTCATCATCGGTTAAGAATCGTTTTATCGTATTAAAATGTTTCGGCATGTTAGCCACCTCCAGTATCGTAGTTAGGAAAATAAGAAAAGCCAAAATTAACTTTCATGATGGAGCCGCATTCGCAAAGAAGAGGATCGTATTTGTAAGTAAGAATCAGATTAATTCTCCAGAACAAACGATTGGTTAATTTCTTTAACTCAGAAGTGACATAGAGCTTTAAGTGATTAGGAAAAGTCTTATTGGATTTATTGGCATAGAAGCCATAATACCTGACAGTATGGAATCCTTTATCAGGGATGTGAATAATTAGTTTCTTGATAAAATCAAACACAGATTCCGTCACAAATTGTCTGCCTAGTTTTTCTTCCAGGACTTCATTATTATCATCTTCATGAGGGTCATAGTAATAAGTTACTGTGTGGTTATCATAATCCACATTCGTAATTCTTGATTCCGCGATAGCTGGGTGGCCAGCATACCTAGCGATATACTTCGTGACATTCTTAATACTAACTCGAGAATTATTTTTAAGTTTTGGACCATAAGTATAGAACCCGGAAGGATAAGTCTTATATAAGTAATTTCTTAACTTGGAAAACTCGATTAATTCATTCTTTGAAGCGTGGACTTTCAGATACTGATAGAATCTTTTCAAAAGTTGATTCATAAAAGCCTTTCTTAAAACTTCAAAGTCAAAATATTCAAAACGTTTCACATTCAAGTCCTTATCAATGACTCTTTCCGCAATCAAAGCGTGAATATGAGGGTTGTGTTTTAAATCCCTGCCAAAGGTATGAAGAAACAGCATGAAGCCTAATTCTCTGTCTTCTTTTTGTGCGATTTTAGATTTACCCTGAATCAGATATTCAAACACATCATTGACTGCATGAAATAATTCATCATAGAGCTCTCGGTAATTTCTGAAATAATCTCTTAGTTCTTTCGCAATCGAAAAGACGAACTGCCTGTGAGGAACATTTAAACACTTTTTTGCAATTTCGTTCGCTCGTCTTTCTCGGTAAACCTTACCACAACTAGGACAAAACCGAGAATGACAACTTAAGCCACTGATATGAAAGTTCTCGCAAGTCGGACATTCATAAAAAATATACCCCTTACTTAAATCTTTACAAGCAATCATTCTTTCCACGTTTTTGATAATCGCAGGTCTTATCACTTTATGGCTATTTCTCAAGCAAAACTCATCCCAATATCGAGAAAAGATCTCTTTAATCGTAAACTTGTTTTCGAGAGTTCTGGCATATGGACTATTATTTAATTTATTGAGTGTATTTTCGTAAATCTTTTGACCCGCTTCAGCAGCTTTCAGCAACTGAAGTTTAAAAGCATCTCGCTTTGTATATTCAACATTATTCATACGTCTATTTTATCAAATTTCAACCAAACAAAAAAGAGGCTTGGCCTCTTTAGTTGAAAAACTTGTTTTTCATTTTTTTAATAAAATAAATATGATGTTACTCATTTACACTTTTTACATTTTGCGATATAATTATAAAATATATTACAACCGTGGAGATGAAAAAAATGACTGAATTAATATGTATAGATAAGGAAAAAGTAAAAGAAGAATTGATTAAGAAAAATCTATTTGATCTTCAAAAGAATTTATTAAGACAAAGAAGAGTAAGGATGTTTGTTATGAGTATTCTTCTTGCCGCTTTGTTATTAACGATAGTATATGGAACCATAGAAAATCCTATAACGTATACCTTAAGTAACATAGGAAATTTTTTTGAACATCGTGTTTTCTTTATTGTATGGGCCATGGTAACAGGAGTTGCAATCCAATCTAGTATTTTAGCTTTATTTCGGTTAGAAGAATACCTTCAAAAGACAAAATATTGGTTTGTAATTTTGTCGGTTATTTTTCTTGTGTTCACCGCATTAATACCAGCATTAAAAGACGATTTTCCATTTTGGCATTTAGTTCACACATTATTTGCAGGTCTTCATGCGTTGTTCTTGCTTTTATCTTTTGTTCCTTTTGTCAATGTTGTTGGAAAGGAAAATCCAAGATTAAAAACAACGATTAAAATTTGGCTTGTCATTATTTGGGGTGGAGGAATTCTCACGCTTTTATTACTCGGACATAGCGCGATTTTTGAACTTTGGTTTTTTATGTCATTGCTTATTTTCTTGCTTTATTTAAGTCTTGTATTATTTGAGGAAAAAATTGTCAAAATGAGCGTTGCCTTTTTAAAAGATGAAACAAATTTAAATCTTATGATTGAAAAAATATTTGTTGATTTAGAAAAAAAGGATCGTTTATCAATCAAAAAAGGTTATCAATAAAAAAGAATAATCTGTAACAAAATAAAATTCTATCTAGCTTCTAATATTTTTTAGTATTTGAAAAATCAACTCAATTTTAAAAAGGTCAAAAAGAAAATTAAATTTTCAAAAATATTGGTTTATGGTATAATAATAATAGTTTTTAGCAGAGGTGAACTTATGATAAAACTTGTAAATGTATCAAAATATTACAATAGTAATAATGTTATAGCTCTTGGATTAAGAAAAGTGAATTTAGAATTACATGTTAATGAGTTTGTTGCAGTAGTTGGAGAATCCGGCTCTGGGAAAACAACTCTTTTAAATGTGATTTCTGGAATTGATTCATATGAAGATGGAGAAATGTATTTAAACGGAGAAGAAACATCTTATTTTTCAGTAAGCGACATGGAAAATTATCGAAAAAAATACATAGCATTCGTTTTTCAAAGTTATAATTTAATAGACTCTTATACGGTACTACAAAATGTTGAAGCTCCACTTATTTTATCAGGTTATCCTAAAAATCAAGTGAAGAGTAGAGCTTTAGAGATTATTAGACGAGTTGGGCTTGAAAAACATATTCATCATAAAGCCACTAAATTATCAGGTGGTCAAAAACAACGTGTTGTTATTGCAAGAGCTTTAGCTAAAGATTGTCCTATTATCGCAGCTGATGAGCCAACAGGAAATTTAGACAGCGTTTCCGCAAGACAAATTCTTGAATTGCTTCATGAAATATCAAAAGATAAGTTAGTTATTATTGTTACCCATGATTTTGATCAAATAAAAGAATTTGCCACAAGAAAAATTCGAATCTTTGATGGTGAGGTTGTTGAAGATATTGAACTTAATAAAGTTGAAAAACTTAATTTACCTGTTATTCCAGATGAAGAAAGACAAATCAAATTTTTAGATTTTGTTAAAATGGCTTTTCGGAATCTTTTATCCGTTCCTAAAAAATCATTTTTGATGATTATTGTGTTTACCTTTTTTGCATTCTTTGTTGCTTTAGCGTATGGATCATTTAATGTAAATCTTGATGATATATCATACAGCTATAACTCTTATTTCGAAAACACAAGCGTTTCAAGAATTATTGTTAGAAAAACTGATAAAACGCCTTTTACAGCTGCGGATTTAGAAGAATTGCAAGCATTAAATAAAACACAAACAGTTGTACCTTTCGATTATTTGCTAGATACATATACATATTTGCGTACGGATTTTGACGAAAATGATCCTGAGAATAATTTATCATTTTCCGGATTGTATTTGCCTATTTCTGTTTTATCAAATGAAGAGTTATTAGTAGCTGGAAGACTTCCCTTAGCAGACGACGAAATGGTTATAGCGATAAGTGGAGAGCGACTTGATTTAGCCGCAGATTATATAGATAGAATTATTGTTCAAAATAATAATTATTATTATGGAGAAGTTATAGAAAGAGTAGCATATAAAATTGTTGGTGTTATAAATGCTGCAGATATCTATATGGACATAAGTAATCCTTATAACGGAGCATATTTCTTATTGCAAGAGGACGTCTTATCAAATTTAGTCTACGTAAATTATTTTCGATACACTACAGATTCAACTTTAATTGGAGTAGACCAAGAAGATGAAGCGTTTTCCTATTCAGTTTTCTTAAACGAATTTTCTTTCACTGTTGATAACACTCTTCCAGATAATTTTGTTATTATGCCTTCGTGGTCAGAAATAGGAAACACTTGCATAAGTGATACTTATTGTGAGGTAACTGGAGATTTTGTTATAACAGATTTTTACACAACCTTTACTGCTGAGGATTTCACGATTCGATATTCAAATTACGCATCAGATGAATACCAAGACGCTTTTCAAGCAAGTGAAACAACATTAAATAATATGATTTATGATGATATTTATCAAGTGAGTGTTATTGCAAATACCGATTTAAATGTCAAAACATTAGTAAATGAAATTTCTCGAATTGATAACATCTTATTAACTTCAAAATATAAAGTGTTTTATCCTTACGATTCCGCAGCTAGTGATAGCTTTTCAGCAATAATATTACTAATTCAATCTATAGGTATGATAGCACTTATCACGTTAACCCTTTTGGGAGCAACATTAATTACTTATGTGATCTTTAAAGCGATTATCAATACAAAACTTCATGATTATGCTATTTTTAGAACCATTGGCGCAAATAAAAAGATGATAAAGCTTTTTATCTATACTGAAAATGGATTCGTTACTTTGTTCAGCTTTCTCTTATTTGTTGGATTCACTCTAATTTTAAAAGTTCGAGCCGGTGTTGAAACCATCTTTTATTCTTTAAAAATGTATACCTTTACAAATTATATTGTGTTTTTCTGTTTAATGGTCATCATGGCCTTGATTATTTCTAGCAAGTATACAAAACGCATTTTTAGAGAATCCGTTAATAAGACACTTAAAGTAGAATAAGGAGGCAATCATATGATAAAATTAACCAATTTAGATAAGTTTTATAATAAAGGAAAATTAAATGAAATTCATGTGATCGACCATACTGCCTTAGAATTTCCCGAGATTGGACTAGTAGCTTTAACTGGACCATCTGGATGTGGAAAAACGACTCTTTTAAATGTAATTGGCGGGTTAGATAAGTTTGATACTGGAAAAGTTAATTTTGATGAATCAGAACTAACATCATACAAACCATTAGAATGGGATATTTTAAGAAATAAATATGTTGGTTATATTTTTCAAAACTACAATTTGATTACCGATAAAACAGTTTATCAAAACGTTGAGATTGCATTAAATATGGCTGGCCTTTATGACAAAGAATTAGTAGAAGAGCGAATTAATTACGTTTTAAGAAGCGTTGGTATGTATAATTATCGTAAACGTAATGTTCAAGCGTTATCAGGAGGGCAACAACAACGTGTTGCAATCGCAAGAGCCATTGCCAAAAATCCAAAAGTTGTTTTAGCGGATGAACCTACTGGAAATTTAGATGCCAATAATACATTTGAAATTATGGGTATTATTAAAAAAATCAGTCAAACTTGTTTGGTTATCTTAGTAAGTCATGAACGTGAATTAGTTGATTTTTATTCTGATAGAGTGATTGAATTATCTGATGGAAAAATCATTAACGATTATGATAATGTTGGAAACAGAACGTTAGAACATGTCGATGACAGAAATATCTATTTACAAGACTTAAATATATTATCAGGAGACACTCCGATACCAGTTGATTTTTACTTTCATAATGATGCTCCCGATACTCCAAAAATAAAAGTCATCTATTTTAATAATACATTATTTGTAAAAGTCGATTCAAAGTCAAAAGTAAAATACATTACAAACGATTCAGAAATTCAGTTAATTGATGACCATTACCGAAAACCAGAAACCGATGATATCTCAAAAGCAACATTTGATTTAACCCAATTCGGTAAAATTATTTCAGATCAAAAGCGTAAATCATTTATAAGAATGAAAGATGCTTTAAAAGCAGGGTTTAGAAAAGTCTTTGGCGAAAGAAAATTCTTAGGGAAATTGTTTTTACTTGCCTATTTTGCCATTTCTGCACTTGTTGTTTACAATCTTGCGACGTTTGGAGCATTAACAAAAGTAGATGAATCTGAATTTTTAAGCATTGCAAAAGACTTAATTGCAGTTGAAGTGAATGAAGATTTGACGATTGAAGATATTAATCAATTATTAAATGAAACTTCGGCTGATAATATTATGTCATATTCAGATCAAACCTTGCTTCAAATTTCTTATAGAGATTTATATCAAGGAAGTAGTCTTTATTATTATGGAAACTTTGCATTAGCCAGTGTGAGAGGTTATGTTGTGCCGGTTTCTCAAGTAACTTCGTCTTTTATTACAGAAGGAGTCTTACCTGTTGATAAATACGAAATAGCTATAGATGAATGGCTAGCAGATTCTATTCTTTCAAATAAGGGCGTTAGTGATTTAGGAGTCACCTCTTATGAATCTTTAATTGGAGGTACGATTAGTTCTGTTAATGTGAGTTACCCGTTAACGGTAGTAGGAATTGTGAAAACGGAGTCGCCTCTTATTATACTAACTGATGATAACATTGAATATTTTAATGAATATTCGGGAACCAACTATGTTTCGCTGGGGGTAGCTACTGGCGATTACGAAATTGTTGAAGGAATAGATTTGGTAGACGATGGAGATGTTCTTTATCCTAACTTAATTGCTGAAATTGGAGATGAAATTACTGTTTATGGAAAAACATTTACTGTTGTAGGATTATATGAATCTGAAACATTGCACAAACCCATTATAACAAACGAAGACTTCCTACAATTTTCTTTGGAAAATATCGTGGCGGGTCAAACAAAAGAATACATCTATTATCATACAGATAATCCTTCACAAACCATTTTAGAAATGGATGCTTTAGGATTTATAGGTATTAATTCATATGAAGTTGCAAAAACAGAATACATCACTAATATGCGTGCAGATATTGTAAAACAACTACAAAATATATTAATTACTTTCGCAGGAATAGTAGTCTACATATTCTTTATGATGAGATCAAGTATGTTGAATCGGATTAAAGAAATCGGAATATATCGTTCCATAGGCGCTTCGAAAAGAGACATCTATAAAATCTTCATTTCAGAAATACTGGCCTTTACAACAGTTGGATCCTTAACTGGATATCTGTTTATGGCTTATATGGTTAATAAAGTTCAAACAGCGATGGATCAATTCTCCGGTATGTCAAGTGAGCTAGGGATCAATATGACGTTCTTCTATTTCCCATTCTATTTATTTATTTTAGGAATAGTAGCCATTTATGCAGTAAATCTATTGTTCGGTTTATTTCCAGTCTTCTCATTACTTCGAAAAACACCATCAGAAATCAATGCAAAATATGATATTTAATCATTTAACAGAAACGCCTAAAAATCAGTAAAAAATCCTTGACAATTTTAAGGATAATATTGTATAATACTTCAGCGTGTGTATTATAAACGCATGAGTGGGAGGATAAAATCCGGTAACCACATCACGAAAATAAGGAGGTGTCGTTCGTGGCTAAAGAAATTAAAACTGTCGTAAAATTGCAAATCCCAGGTGGAAAAGCAACACCAGCTCCACCAATTGGACCAGCATTAGGACAAGCAGGCGTCAACATCCAACAATTTTGTGTGCAATTCAATGATCGTACAAAAGAGCAAATTGGTAGTGTAATTCCAGTAGTGATTACGGTATATGATGACCGTTCATTCAAATTTATTACCAAAACTCCACCAGCAAGTGATCTTTTGAAAAAAGCATGTAAAATTACAAAGGGTGCAGCAAATTCAAAAAAAGAAACAGTCGCAACAATTACTTGGGATAAATTACGCGAAATCGCAACGGTCAAAATGCCTGATTTAAATGCAAATGATGTTGAAGCAGCAGCTAAAATTATCGCAGGATCAGCAAGAAACATGGGAATTGTCGTAGTAGACTAAACAAATAGTTGTTAGAAATATACAACTATATATGGGAGGACAATCCGCTAAAACCAGATATAGGAGGAAAAAAGCATGGCAAAAAAAGGAAAAAAATACATAGAAGCTTTAGCTAAGATTTCAAGAGAAAAAAAATATCCACTTCAAGAAGCTGTAGAATTGGTTAAAGCAATCTCTTTTGAAAAATTTGATGCTACAGTGGAACTTGCCTTTAACTTAAACTTAGACTCACGCAAAGCTGAACAAAACTTACGCGGAGCACTTGTTTTACCACATGGAACAGGTAAAGAAAAAAGAGTATTAGTTTTTGCGAAAGGTGATAAAGCAAAAGACGCAAAAGAAGCAGGAGCTGATTTTGTAGGAGACGATGATTTAGTTGAAAAAATCCAAGGTGGATGGTTTGACTTTGATATCGTAATCGCAACACCTGATATGATGGGGACCCTTGGAAAAATTGGACGTTTATTAGGACCTAAAGGTTTAATGCCAAATCCAAAAACGGGTACCGTTACTCAAGATATAACTAAAGCTGTTTCCGAATCAAAAGGTGGAAAGATTACTTACCGCGTTGATAAAGGCGGAAACATTCAAGCAATAGTTGGAAAAGTTTCATTTACAGCCGAAAATTTAGTTGATAATATTAGATCTGTAATTGAAGTCATTTCAAAAGCAAAACCTTCAACCGTTAAAGGCGTTTATATGAAAAACGTTGCCATCTCATCAACGATGGGACCTGGAATTGACGTAGAAGTTTAAAAAATAAATAACTTTATCTAAGACAGTAGGGGCTAACGCTTAATCATCCTACCGAGACAAAGGAAAATAAATAAAGTTTATTTATTCCTCTTTTTCTCACAAAAAGAGGTTTTCTTTTTTCAAAATGACATTTATAGGAGGTTAACTTATGTCAAGAGAAACAGTAATTAACTTAAAACAAGAATCAGTGAATGAAGTTGCTGAAAAAATGTTAAAGGCTAAATCAATTGTTGTTGCTGAATACCGTGGATTAACGGTAGAAAAAACCGAAACATTACGTCGTCAACTACGTAAAGAAGGTTGCGAAATGTTTGTCATTAAAAACAATATTTCAAGAAGAGCAGCAACTAAATTAGGCTATGAATCATTAAACGCTGATTTATATGGTCCAAATGGAGTTGTATTAGCTTATAACGATTCTATTTCGGCCGCAAAAATACTACATGAATTTGCTAGGAAAAACCAAAATTTGATTGTTAAATCAGGTATCGTAGATGGAAACTTTTATCTACCTGAAGAAATCAAACAAATTTCAGTATTGCCACCAAAAGATATATTACTAACCATGTTAGCAACACAATTATACGCACCACTTCGAGACTTAGCAATAGGTCTTGATATGATCGTAAACAAAGAATAAATAAAATTAGGAGGAAATTAAAATGGCAAAATTAACAGCTAAAGAATTTATTGAATCATTAAAAGAAATGACTATCTTAGAAATCAAAGGTCTTATCGACGCGATGAAAGAAGAATTTGGGATTGATCCTTCCGCAGTATCTGCTGCACCAGCTGCCGCACTTGTTGAAGAAGAAGAACAAGGGCCAAAAGAAGTTAGTATTATCTTAACAAGCGTTGGTTTAAGTAAAGTTGCAGTTATTAAAGTTGTTCGTGAATTAACTGGTTTAGGTTTAATTGAAGCGAAAAATTTAGTAGATGCAGCACCTAAAGCAATTAAAGAAAAAGTAAAAGAAGACGAAGCAAAAGAAATCGCGAAAAAATTGACAGATGCTGGAGCGACTGTAGAATTAAAATAGTTTTTTACAAAGACGAACAAAACCTGAGAATCTCTCAGGTTTTTGGCGTTTAGAGAGGTGATGAATATGGCACATTATTTTTCGAAAGAAAACGACTTGCTTGAAAGCAAAAAGAAAGATATACATTTTATTATCAATAAGAATCATTATCACATGACTTCGGATAGTGGCGTGTTCTCAAAATCGGGATTAGATTTCGGAACAAGAACACTTCTAGAAACAATTCTTCCTACTCCATACAAAAAAGTACTTGATCTTGGATGTGGGTACGGACCGATTGGAATTGTTTTAGGAAAAGTGTGGCATTGTAGTTTAACCATGGTTGACATTAATGTTCGAGCAGTGGAATTAGCACAAGAAAATGTAAAAAATCATTTTTTAAATGCCAAAGTTCTACAAAGTGATGGATTTGAAAATGTAAATGATACATTTGATCTGATTGTATCAAATCCACCAATTCGTGTTGGGAAAAAAATAATATATCAATTTTTTGAAGATGCTTTAACATATTTAAATGAAAAAGGATCTTTAATTTTAGTTATAAATAAAAATCAAGGAGCGCTTTCTGCAATCAAAGAATGTGAAAAGCACTACGCGCTTGTTGAGGTGTTAGCAAAACAATCTGGATATTATGTCATTAAATGTCAAAAATAATTGACTAATTGACACAATTATGATAATATATTTAAATGCGATAGAATGCGCATTTTTGCATTTCTTACAGATTTTACACTGTTTTTTTAATAATTTTCATATATTGGGGTGATTTTGTGGATTACAAAACCGTTAATTACGGAAAGCGAAGAGTTAGAAGAAATTATTCGCGGGTAAAATCAAATGTGGAATTACCAAATTTGATTGAAGTACAAACAACTTCATTTGATTGGTTTGTTGAAACCGGTCTAAAAGAGTTGTTTGAAGACATTTCACCAATTACTAACTTTACAGAAAATCTTGAACTATATTTTAAGGATTATGAATTAGAAGACCCTAAATATTCTGTTGAAGAATGTAAAGAGAAAGACGTAACTTTCTCAAGACCATTAAAAGTGAGAGTTCAGTTACGAAACAAAGATGGTTTGGATAAAGTTGGAACTGAAGGTCTAGCTTTAGACAACATTAAAGAGCAAAAAATCTTTATGGGCGATATCCCAATGATGACTCCTGTTGGTACATTTATTATTAACGGTTCGGAAAGAGTTATTGTCTCCCAAATTGTTCGTTCTTCCGGAGTCTTCTACTCAGAAGAAGTGGATAAAAAGACATTACAAAGAAAGTATTTAGGACAAGTAATTCCAACAAGAGGAGCTTGGCTTGAATACGAAATGGGATCAAAAGAAATTTTATATGCTAAGATAGACCGTTCAAAAAAAATATATTTAACAACCATGATTAAGGCGCTTGGCTTCTCAAATGAAGACCAAATCTTTAATCTTTTTGGCAGTAATACTTTATTGAAAAATACATTTGATAAAGATTTAACTACAAATTCAGCCGATGCAATGAAAGAAGTCTATGCTAAAATTCGTCAAGGCGAGACAGCCACTCTTGAAGGAGCTAGATCATTCTTTGTTTCTAGGTTATACGATGAAAAACGTTATGATTTAGCAGAAGTTGGTCGATTTAAAGTCAATCAAAAAATGGATGTAATTACAAGAATTCGTCAATTATTAGATCGAGGAATTCAAGTAAAATTTGCAAAGGATATGGTTGATAATCAAACAGGAGAAATTCTTTTTGAGAAAGATCAAGTCATTAATCGTGAAATTCTAGATAAGCTCAAAACAGTAAGACATCTATATACTGAAAGAGTTGTATTTGATGATGATTTAGAAAAAGAACTTAAAATTCATTTAGATCGAGAAGCGAGAAATGAAATTCAAGAAAACATCAATGAAGACTTTATTGCAAATGTGATTCGCGATTGTTATGTCGAGATTCTTGATTTAAGGCTTGAAGTAAATGGAACTTCTCAAGAAGTTCGTTTAATTGGAAATAACTCATACGAAACCAGACTTCATATAACCACTTCTGATATTATCGCAAGTATTTCTTATTATTTAAATTTATTTGATCGCATCGGTTCACTAGATGATATCGACCATTTAGGAAACCGCCGTCTACGTTTAATCGGCGAGCTTCTTAAAAACCAATTTAGAATTGGGCTTGCAAAAATGGAGAAGAACGTTAAAGATAGAATGTCAACCAAAGAATCAAAAGAAATGACACCACAAAACTTGGTAAACATTCGACCTCTCACCTCTTCTTTAAAGGAATTCTTTGGAAGTTCTCAATTGTCTCAATTCATGCAACAAACCAATCCATTAGATGAAATTACACATAAACGAAGAATATCTGCACTTGGACCTGGCGGATTAACCAGAGACCGTGCGGGCTTTGAAGTTCGTGACGTTCATCAATCTCATTATGGTAGAATTTGTCCTATTGAAACCCCTGAAGGTCAAAATATTGGACTTATTAACTCTTTGGCTTGTTATGTTAAAGTAAACAAATATGGCTTTATGGAAACTCCATATTTAAGAATAGACAAAACAACTGGTAAAATTTCAGATGTAATTGATTATTTATCAGCCGATCAAGAACAAAAATTTGTCATCGTTCAAGCAAACGTTAAAATTAATGATGACATGACCATCAAAGAAGAAAGAGTTGTCGCAAGATATTTAGGAGAAACGAAAATATTTGATCGTACAAAATGCGATTACATGGACGTTTCGCCAAAACAAATTGTGTCCGTTTCTACTGCTTGTATTCCTTTCCTTGAGCACGATGATGCAAACCGCGCCTTAATGGGAGCGAACATGCAACGTCAAGCGATTCCTTTGTTAAATCCAGAAGCGCCATTTGTTGGTACGGGAATTGAATATAAAACCGCTCATGATTCAGGAACTTCAGTAATAGCACTTCATGACGGAGTGGTAGAACTTGTTGATGGATATAAAGTAAAAATTCGTCGTTTAGATGGAGAAATGGATACATATCCACTATCTAAATTTATGAGAAGTAATCAAGGGACTTGTATTAATCAAACCCCAATTGTATCTTTAGGTGAAGACATTAAAGCCGGAGATATCATCGCAGATGGTCCATCAATGGATCTGGGAGAATTAGCGATTGGTAGAAACGTTGTCGTAGCGTTTATGACATGGAATGGATACAACTATGAAGACGCCGTTATTATGAATGAGCGTTTAGTAAAAGAAGATGTTTATACATCCATTCACATTGAAAAATATGAAATCGAAGCAAGAGATACAAAACTTGGAAAAGAAGAAATCACCAGAGAAATTCCAAACGTTGGTGAAGAAGGCCGTAAGTTCTTAGACGATATTGGAATCATTATTCCAGGAGCAGAAGTCAAAGAAGGCGACATTTTAGTTGGTAAAGTAACTCCTAAAGGCGTTACAGATCCAACCCCAGAAGATCGATTATTACTAGCTATTTTTGGTGAGAAATCAAGAGAAGTAAGAGATACCTCTTTAAGAGTTCCTCATGGCGGAGGCGGAATTGTTCATTCTGTAAAAGTCTTTACAAGAGACAAAGATGAATTATCCCCAGGAGTCAACACTGTTGTAAGAGTTTATATCGTTCAAAAAAGAAAAATATCTGAAGGGGATAAAATGGCGGGACGTCATGGAAACAAAGGCGTTATCTCTAAAATACTACCTTCAGAAGATATGCCATATTTAGCAGATGGTACGCCAGTAGATATTATGTTAAATCCACTTGGAGTTCCTTCTCGTATGAACATAGGACAAGTTTTAGAAATCCATTTAGGAATGGCTGCTAAATTATTAGGAATCCACGTTGCAACACCTGTATTTGACGGGGCAGAACAAAATGATTTAGATGAAATCATGAAAGAAGCCGGAATGGATCCTGATGGGAAGTATGTTTTATATGATGGTAGAACAGGCGAAAAATTTGATAATCGCGTTTCAGTTGGCGTTATGTATATGATTAAGCTTGACCATATGGTTGATGATAAATTACATGCAAGAAGCGTTGGACCTTATACACTTGTTACCCAACAACCAATGGGTGGTAAAGCACAAAATGGTGGACAACGTTTTGGAGAAATGGAAGTATGGGCTTTAGAAGCTTATGGAGCAGCATACACTTTACAAGAAATGTTAACAGTTAAATCTGATGATATTATCGGAAGAAATAAAGTCTTTAGAGCGATTGTCGATGGACAACCTATTCCAGACCCAAGTTTACCGGAGTCTTTTAGAGTATTAACCAGAGAATTACGCGCTTTAGGCATATACGTTGAACTCATTAATCGCGATTCTTTAATTAACGAAGTAAACAAGAGTTTAGTTGATGATGATGTTGAAGATTACATTACGAAATATGGTTTCAAATCTTAGAAGGGTAGTGATTAGATAATGAGTCAAAAATTTTCGCATTTGAAAATCAGATTGGCTTCTCCTGAAGAAATTAGAGGTTGGTCTTACGGTGAAGTTAAGAAACATGAGACAATCAATTACCGTACTTTGAAACCGGAAAAAGATGGATTGTTTTGTGAAGTGATTTTTGGGCCGACAAAGGATTTTCAATGTGCCTGTTCCAATAAATCAAAAAGAAGTGCACACCCAGGAAAAAAATGTCCGATTTGTGGTGTTGAATATACTGAAAGTAAAGTTCGTAGGGAACGAATGGGACATATTGAGCTAGCTGCACCAGTTGTACATGCTTGGTATTTACGTAACAGCCCTTCAAGACTTGCCATTTTACTTGATTTAAAATCAAAAGATTTGGAAGAAGTAGTCTATCTTGCCTCCTACATTGTAGTAGAAGCAGGAGACACCGATCTTCATTTCAAACAAATTTTATCTGAAGCAGATTATACACATTATTACTTTGAATATGGTTCTCGCTTCAGAGCGTTAACCGGAGCAGAAGCAGTAAAATATTTGCTTAAAAAAATTGATTTAGAAAAAGAAACACTTTCATTAAGAATTGAGTTAAAAACTGCTTCCAAACAAAGAAGAGAAAAAATCATTAAACGTTTAAATGTTGTGGAAGCATTCAAAAATAGTGATAATTTACCAGAGTGGATGGTTTTAGATGTATTGCCAGTTATTCCACCAGATCTTCGTCCAATGGTTCAATTAGATGGTGGCCGTTTTGCGACAACCGATTTAAATGATTTATACAGAAGAATCTTAAATCGTAACAATCGTTTGAAACGCCAATTTGAACAAGGGGCACCACATTTAATTACCAAAAACGAGAAACGTATGTTACAAGAAGCCGTTGATGCTTTAATTGATAATTCAAAACGAGGACGAAAAGTCGTTGTTGAAAGAAACAGAGCATTAAAATCTTTATCAGATATGTTAAGAGGAAAACAAGGTCGTTTCCGTCAAAACTTACTTGGAAAACGAGTGGACTATTCTGGACGATCTGTTATCGTTGTTGGACCAGACTTGGAAATGTATCAATGTGGATTACCGAAAGAAATGGCAATTATTTTATTCAAACCATTTGTAATTCGCGAATTAATTAGTCGTAATATTACTTCAAATATTAGAAGTGCAAAACAATTGATTGAAAAATTAGATGGCCGAATTTGGGCTGTTTTAGAAGATGTTATCCGTGAGCATCCTGTTTTACTTAACAGAGCTCCAACACTTCACAGACTTGGTATTCAAGCGTTTGAACCCATACTTGTTGAAGGAAAAGCTATCCGTTTACATCCACTTGTAACAACGGCTTTTAATGCCGATTTTGATGGAGACCAAATGGCTGTTCATGTTCCTTTATCGGAAGAAGCTCAAGCAGAAGCAAGAGTATTAATGCTTGCCTCAAATAACATTTTAAATCCAAAAGATGGAAAACCAGTTGTTACACCTTCGCAAGATATGGTTCTTGGAAACTATTACTTGACCTTAGAAAAAAAAGGCGAACCTGGAGAAGGATCTATCTATCGTGATTATGATGAAGTGATTTTAGCTTATGAAAACAAACGAATTACCCTACATTCACGTATTGCGATTCAATCTAAAGCCTTAAATAGACCACTATTAGATGAATTAAAAAGCCATTATTTAATTACCACTGCTGGGAAATTGATTTTTAATACCATTTTACCAGTAACGTTTCCTTTTATTAATGAGCCTACAAAATTCAATTTAGAAGTGGCTACACCAAATCATTACTTTTTAGCTCCTGGAACCAACGTTCCAGAGTCCATAAAAGAAATGGAATTGGTTTCACCTTTTAAGAAAAAATTCTTATCCATGATTATTGCTCAAATTTTTGCAAAATATAAAATTAATGAAACATCAAAAATGCTTGATAAAATGAAAAACATCGGATTTAAATATTCTACCATTGCAGGAATTACTGTGGCGGCAAGTGATGTAAAAGTTTATTCAAAAAAACAAGATGTTTTAGCGTTACATGATGCAAATGTAGATGAAATATCAGGACTTTACAACATGGGATTACTAACAGATAGCGAACGTTCAAAACTTGTGATAGATGAATGGTCCAAAGCAAAAGATGAAATCCAAAAAGGACTAATAGAAGAACTACATCATGACAATCATATTTTTATGATGAGTGATTCAGGAGCCCGTGGTAATGCATCGAACTTTACTCAACTTGCTGGTATGCGTGGATTAATGGCAAACCCTTCTGGTGGAACCATTGAATTACCAATTAAAGCATCTTTCCGTGAAGGACTTACGATGAGTGAATTTTTTATCTCTACTCATGGTGCTAGAAAAGGATCTACCGATACCGCGTTAAAAACGGCTGAGTCAGGATACTTAACTAGAAGATTAGTAGATGTAAGTCAAGACGTAGTAATTACAGAAGAAGATTGTAAAACGGATAAAGGCGTTCGAGTAAAAGCAGTCCTTGACCGCGATGGAAAAATAATTGAATCTTTACAAGATAGAATTACAGGCCGATATGCATCTCTTGATTATTTCCATCCTTTTACAAGGGAAATCTTAGTTCATAGAAACCAATATATTTCAGAAGAAATAGCAATTGCTATTATCAAATCCGCATTTAATCCAAATGATTTTAGTGAAGTATTGGATATTTCAGTACCGATTCGTACTGCTTTAACTTGTACAGCCCATGTAGGAATTTGCCGAAAATGTTATGGACAAAACCTTGCAACAGGTGAAAAAGCCGAAGTTGGAGAATCTGTTGGAACAATTGCAGCACAATCCATTGGAGAGCCAGGAACACAATTAACCATGCGTACTTTCCATACAGGAGGAGTTGCAGGGGATGATATTACTCAAGGATTACCTCGTGTTCAAGAACTATTTGAAGCAAGAAAATCCAAAGCCAAAGCCATTATTTCAGAAATCAATGGGATTGTTACTGAAATTCAACCCGTTGAAGAAAGATATATTATCTACGTTGGAAACGATATTGAAACAAAGAAGTATGAAACAAATAGTAACGTTCAACCACTCGTAGAAAAAGGATCAATTGTTGAAGCTGGTATGCAATTAACCGAAGGAGCAATTGACCCAAAAGAATTACTTCGAGTTACAGATATGGGCACAGTTCAACAATATATTTTAAAAGAAGTTCAAAAAGTTTACCGTTCTCAAGCCGTAGAAATTTCTGATAAACACATTGAAATCATTATAAGACAAATGACTAGAAGATTAAATGTGATTTTAGAAGGCGATACGAACTTGCTACCAGGAAGTCAAATATCATTAGGCGAATACATTGAAGCAAACAAAAAAGCTTTCGCCGAAGGCAAACGACCTGCTGTTGCAAAACCAGTTTTATTAGGTATTACGAAAGCCAGTTTACGTTCAGAATCTTTCTTATCAGCTGCTTCTTTCCAAGAAACCACAAGAGTTTTAACAGATGCTGCTATTCGTGGTAAGAGCGACCCATTACTTGGATTAAAAGAAAATGTAATTATTGGTGGACTTATTCCTGCTGGAACAGGTATCCTTAGACTTAAAAACTTAGAATACGAAGAACCTGAAGAAGAAGAGGATTTATACGCAGATTTCGAAGAATAAAAAAGGGCAAGAAGAGGTTATTTTTAACCTCTTCTGATGCCTTTAAAAAAAGTTCTAAAAACGGGTTGAAATTTGTTGACATAGACATACCCGTGTGATAAAATAAGGAAGCGCGTGTCGGTGGCACAGCTAGGTCTTTGAAAACTAAACAGATTAAAAAACGAACAACAAAACACAAAAAATGAGAAGAATAAAACTTTACATAAATATAATGGAGAGTTTGATCCTGGCTCAGGATAAACGCTGGCGGCATGCCTAATACATGCAAGTC
>JAHIRM010000016.1 GCA_018818595.1 Bacillota bacterium | reverse complement strand
GTTTTATCTTTAGTCCGAGAGCTCAGACAGATTGGCTGTATCATCTATTTTGAAAAAGAAAATCTATATTCAGATGATCCAAAGATTGATTTCACTTTAGCAATTCTATCTTCGATTGCTCAAGAGGAATCAAGAAGTATATCAACTAATGTGAAATGGTCGATTGAAAAGAGATTTAAAGCTGGTAAAGCACATATTCCAAAGATTTATGGCTATACCAAAGATGAGGATGGATTACTTGTGATTAATGAAACTCAAGCTGAAGTGGTTAGGTTCATCTACTCTTTATTCATCGAAGGCTATAACATCAATGACATCAGAAAGATACTTGAAGAAAAAGGGATTCCTGCATCATCAAAGCCTTTATGGAGTTATAGCAGTGTAAGAACGATTTTAACAAATGAGAAATATACAGGAAATACCATCTTGCAAAAAACTGTTACTCTTGATTACTTAACTCATAAACAAGTACCAAACGATAATATCGAGAATAAGTATTATGTTAAGAACTCACATCCAGCGATTATTCCTTCTGCTCTTTATGAAATCGCTCAAACGATTTATAACGATAAGGAACACTATTCAAAAAATCTAGTAACTAAGTATCCACTAACCAACCTGATTTACTGCAAGTCTTGTGGTAGAACCTTAAGACGTCATCATCTGGGATTTGTAAGAAACGAACCAAAAATCATGCTCGATTGTAGGCACACCAAAACAGATATGAAACCATGTGAAGCCAATTGGGTGGATTCAACCTTAGTGGATGATACCATTAACCAAGCGATAAAGGATATATTATCGAATTATGGTATCTATCAAAGGATTGTTGATTACATTAAGCCTAATTACACGTTATATAGCCTTTATAAACGTTTTGAATCCTTAAGTGAAGAACTAACTGAAGTGGGTAACATTAAGGCTACTGCAGAGATCAATGAACTAGAGGGTATCACAAAGGAAGAAATGATTGTTAAAACTAAGATTCATAAAATAAGAAAAGACATGATGCATCATCAAAGAAATGTATCGACTTTGGAATTACTAGAAAAGCTGTATGCAAATCCAAATGAAGCAATTCATCCGCTTTTCTTTAAGCATCTCTTTGGCATCATGATTCATCAATCTGGTGAACTTATTCTAGTCATATCAAAATCACATGAAACCCATGAACTTCTACCACTCATGAATGAATTAACAAAACTACCTGTTTTACTTGAAAACCTACATATCGATTATGATTTAAAGATGGGATTAAACTACAAGGTGATACTTCATGAATAATGTCACTACGATACCTGTTGTTCCAGGTATCAAGAAAACGAAAAGAGTTGCTATCTATGCAAGAGTATCCACACTTGAAGGTCGCCAAGATTCAAGCTATCAACTCCAGGTTGGAGAACTCACCAAAAGCATCGTTAAAAACCCTGATTACGAGCTTATTTGTATCTATGCGGATAAAGAGTCAGGTAAGACAAACAAACGCTCCTCGTTCCAAAAAATGATGGATTTAGCACGTGCTGGAGGCATTGACTTAATCGTGACTAAATCTATTTCTAGATTTGGTAGAAATACAATCAATGTCATTGAAGCGATTCAAGAATTAAGAAAAATTGGAATTGAAATCTATTTTGAAAAGGAGAACATGTCAACACTAGATCCAACAATTGATTTCATGTTAACGATACTCGCTGCATATGCTGAAGAGGAATCCAATCAGATATCTACTAATACCAAATGGTCTATCATGAAAAAGATGAAACGTGGAGGAAATACAACGACTAGACTCTATGGTTATCACATTGAAAAGGAAACATTTACCATTAAAGAGGATGAAGCAAGAGTTGTTTCATTTATTTTTGATAGTTATCTTCAAGGGATGAAATATAAGGAAATTATTGAGCTTCTAAAAGAAAGAAAAATCCCATCACCAAACGGCAATGAGACTTGGTCACAATCCACTTTAGAAGTGATGCTTAACAATGAGAAATATACTGGTGATAATCTCCTTCAAAAAACACTTTATGGTAAATCAATTAAGAATCTCGATTATGCATTAGGCAGAGTCAATCAATACTTGGTTAGAAATAATCATCCAAGGATTATCTCAAGAGAAAAATATGACCTAGTGCAACAAATTAGAAACGAAAGAACCAAACACTTCCATAAAGGCGAAAGCCATAAAATCAGTCCTTATGCCTATTACTTCTATTCTGTCGATTTAGGAAAGTATTTAACTAGGATAGTTGAAAAGCATAATGATAAGTATGAAGTCGAGATGTTGCTTGGTCACAAAAATAAAGAGCGTGTTTCTTTTAGATTTGAATACATCAAAGAAGGTGTGATTCAAATGGCCAAATACCTGGTTGAAAATAAAGCTTCTATAGCAGCAAAATTAAAGGAAATAAAAAAGGCCGCTTTAGCAAAACTGGAGTTGGAGAAAGAAAGGCTCTATAAGAATCTTGAAGGACTACCTTTAAGCGAAAAACTTGAAACATATGGTCAAATATCAGATGTTTTACTAAGGATTGAGAAACTTTCAAAATTATCTGAAATGATAGAGAACTACATGAGGATTGCAAAAAAACTTTCTAATCACTTCGACATAGATTTAGCAAAAGAATTGTTCGCGTCTATTATTATAAAGAGATTTGATATTAATTTGATAATTTCACTTGGTATAAATGAGACAAAAATAGTACCTTCTATCGAGATGAGATATCATTCTTTTTGCAAAACAATCACACATCTATTCCAACAAAAGTCAACTACATTTAATCTTTATATAGAGTAGATCATATTGAAATTGTCATTTTGAATTTTTAAAAATAAAGTCTCATATTCATTAAATTTCGTGAACTAATATATATCACTAAATGCCTTAATTATGATTTTTGAAAGTCGCGCTTGTTGTTGGTGATTAGATGGAAACTCAAGTGAAGTTAGTTCTAATTTTTCATTCTCTAATACTTTTTTAAACTCACTCATTCCCTTTTTAAAAAATGATAAATCTAATGTTTTATTTTTTTCTCCAATAGGAATAATTTCTTTAGCAGCTCTAATTAATGCACCAAATCCAGTACTTTTGGATAAGATATAGTTATTATAGTCATTCCATTCTTCATTAAATACTTCTTTTACAGATGAGAAATAGTTTAACAAAATTTTATAAATTGCATCATCGGCATCTTGAATAAAGTACTTTCTTAATGGATACTTAACGTTATCTTTCAATCCCTTGTTGTTTTTTATATCAATCATATCCTGTTTAGGATTATTACTAATTAACAAACCAGTAATGTAGCTAACAAAGGTTCCTTGTGATAATGATTGTGCATAATCAGTTCTTTTTTCAAGCATTTTTAACCTTCCATAGAAAGGAGATTCGCTAGAATAATTGAAAAGTCGAGCTAGATAGTGGGAAGTTTTGTGTGGACTTCTATATGTTGACAGTTCAAATAAATCATAAATAAGGGATTTATCTACCTGTTTTTGGTTACTATTTATTGTTGAAAAAATATATGCTTTTTGCTCTTCAGTAAGATTAAATGCTATTGCAATTGGCAACTCGAAATTTGTTTCAGATTTTTGAATCCCAAACAATCTATGCTGACCATCAAGAATTGAAGTTCTTATATCATCTGAATAAGTAAATTTGAATACACCGGAATTATCAACATTTATAAGTGAAAATTTGGAATTTGTAATATTTCCATCAATATCTTCCTCAATATCTTCCTCAATATCTTGCTCGCTATCGATTGCCAATATTATAGGTGTAGGAAAAATAGCATCTGGATCTTTGCAATAATTAGCGATGCTTTGGGTACGTTGAGAACTTAACACTCTCTGTATACCCTTTATATTTCTAGTTTCCGATTTAGCAATTTTTAGTAAATCCACACTCATCATTTTTCCAATATAAAATGTGCCTATCGGTTGTGAAATCTCAAATAAATATATGGTTTTCATAAACTTATGTCACCTACCTTATCTCTTTTACTCGCATTTTTAGATAAATCACGAACTTCTGCATCTTCTTCAGCTCCATATGGAATATCATCAAATAGACTAAAATGGTCTTGATGAATGTCCATCTTAGTAACGGCATACAGATATACAACAACTATTAAACTTATAACTATAAAAACCGATTGCCAAATAATTGAGAGGTTTTCTGTGACGCTTTCAATTTTCGATAAAACTCCAAAAAGGAAAACAATAAGAAAAAAACTTACCAAAACACTAATCACTTTATAAGTAACATACTTATTGATATTATTTTTTTTCTTTTCAATTATAAATGGGAGAAGCAGCTCGGGTAAGAATGGAACTATAAGCGCAATGATAAATATAATGCCTTGACCTTTTGAAAAGAAACTATGATATCCAGGTACAATCAAACTAATTCCCAATACTGTAATTACTGCAAATATCCAAATATAATATACCTTTTCGTGTTTGAATAGCGATAATGGAGCAAGTAATTTTTTCATTTCACACTAACCTCTTTTCTTTTTGAATGACCTTGTTAGAATTTAAATTTCGAATAATAATCATAGTTTGTTAATCCTGATTTTATGAATAAATCCTAATCTCATAAGTTCGGATTTCCATAATGCAATTTTCCTTTGCAACATAATAGAGTTGATTGCTGTTAAGTCTAATTCACCTAGGTAATTGATTGGTAACTTATTCATAAATAACCACACGCTTATTACTTGCGGCGTTTCTTGCTCATAACTTTGCCGTAACATAATCTCAGCCGCTAATTCTGATTGATCAAAACAATAATTAAAGGACTTATTATCGCCTTGTTTCAATGAACAGTACTCTTTCGTATCAATGATCATATCTCCAAGTTCAATTTGGAATTTGTTTTTAAATGTATTTGTTTCATATGGTAATCTATACATTGATTTATCAATTGAAACAGCACTAATCACGGAACATAAGTAATTATTTATTTTTTCTTCTTTGTAAGCTCCATTGCTTGAAGCACATAATGTGTTCATATTATCAAACACTACCTCATGTGAGATTTCAATCTTCTTAATTGTGTCTTGTATTAAACGTATAAAATCATCATTATACTCATTCCATGCTCCCTCATAAAGGCTTACTCTTTTATCAGGAATATCAAACGAAATAAAATCGAAGATTGATTCGGAGAATAACTGTTTTCCATCTTCATTTAGATATGCGACCTTACCTTTAGAAATGAAGTCTGCCAAAGATATAGAATTATCATGGATAAAGTCGAAAACTTCGCTTAAGTCCAAAGTTTTAATATTTTTGACAATTCTATCATACTTTATTATCATTGTACTTTCTTGCTCAAAGTATATACTGGAACCAATTATACTAATCTCATTAAGACTAAAATCAAGTCCTGTTGTATTAATTGAATTAGCGTACTTGTCTTCTAAATCAGACAGTAGAATTGAATTGTACTCTGCTATTAATTCTGTATCTTTTACTTTATTAAGATATGGGATTCTGTTTTTAATATCATCGTTTACGAGGATTGACTCAATTCTTTCTAATAGTGACCCTAAATGATTGAAGTCTAACTTGAAGTTAAACTTTATGGATTTTCCAAAATCAATTCTTTTTCCAAGTGTTTCATCAACAGGTGTAAATGATAAACTCGTAAAAATACGGCCTGAATCAATGTCCAAATTATCTTCATTCACATATGTGTTTACTTCGCCTTTTCTACCTCTAACTCTTTGTGCATTTGTACTTTTCCTTTTCAGTTCTTTTAGCTCAATTCTTCTGGCTAATTCAAAACCAAAATCGACATCACAATGTCTTTGAGCAACAAATGCTGAATTACCAAATGTAATTGCATAATCAATATTATCTTTGCTAGCTAATATTATACCTTTGATGTCCTTACTTCTAAAGTCAATTTCGACATTAAAAAAATCGAACACGTTTCGCCATTTAATTTCGTTTTCATATGAAGACTTGTAAAAAAATCGAAGAATCAATCCACCATCTTGCAAATCATCAGTTGATTGGTAAAATTGACTATTTAAGTCGTTTATAAGGTCTTCTTTTTGTAAAATTTTATAGATATTCACTCCCATGTTTTCACCGCCATAATTTTGTTTAAAATTAATTAGATATTAGAAAGGAAAAAATACATTCATCAAATAATTCTTTATCCATGATATCCAAGTTCAATATCCTAAACCTAGACTATTATAATGCAACTGTATTTATCAAATACTTCATAGTCACATCACACCTAGTGCATTTTAGGACATGTTAATTGATGATTTCACTAGCACAATACATATTCAGCTGATTACTTCATCGAAAACGCATATTTTATCGTTTAAATAGACTGTTTTTAGCCATTTTATGCACATAATCAAACATCGCTTTGGTGCCTATGATGAGACTTGAAATCATTGTCTCATAAAGAACCTTACTTCGCATTAAAAACAAAATCATTTATACTGCTATGTTATTCTACTTATAACATTAGCTGGCTAGGTGCCTTTTTAATAGAGGACAAAAATGAATTCATACTCACACAAATCATATCATATGATAAACTATTAAAAAAGTCATTTGTGCAAATATTAATTAAATATTTACTATGACAAAACTTAGTATATTACACATTGAAAATTAATGATTATAAAAACAATAAATCTTTCACTTTACTTCTTTAAATGCTAAGTGGGATAAAATGATAATTTTAAAAGAGATAAATCGTTGTTGAAATATATGAAAAAAACGACTCATAATGACGCAGAATGGACCAGAAGATTGAAGATAAACCTAAGCACACTATGTTCAATTTTCATATAAATTCAATTATTTGTTTATAAGATTTTTGACAGTTTCTACAACACTTGTACTTTTAAATGACTCTAAGACTTCAACAGGTATAGCAAATATTACCGTATTTGATTTGTCTCCAGACAAATCGTTTATAGTGGCCAAAGTTCTTAAATGCATTGCTCCAGGAACAGAAGATAGAATCTTAGCGGCATCCGCTAATTTTTGTGCTGCGCCGACTTCTCCCTCACTCTTTACAATGATTGCTCGTTTTTCCCTTTCAGCTTCTGCTACTCTGGCTAGAATTCTTTCCATATCTTCGGGAATTTTAATATCCTTAATTTCTACTTTTTCAACCTTTATTCCCCAAGGATCTGTTTCAGTATCTACAATTTCTTTAATCTCTTTAGATATGACTTTTAAGTTTGATAATAACTCATCAAGTTCAAACCCACCTAGGGAATTTCTTAACGTTGTTTGTGCTAATTGAGCAACTGCAAAGAAACAATCCTTTACTTCTAATACAGCTTTCTTCGCATCAAAAACCTTATAATATACAACTGCATTGATTGTGATGGTGACATTATCTTTTGTAATACATTTTTGCTGAGGAACATCTTGTGTAATGATTCTTAAATCCACTTTTGTGCATTCGTGAATAATTGGGATAACTAATCTAATCCCTGGATTCATTACTTTTACGAACTTTCCAAATCTAAATTTTATAGCTCTTTGATACTCTTTCACTATAGTGAACATATAATCACTCCTTTTTGGTGTTTTAATACCGTTATTATACCAATGATTTTTAAAAATATATATAGTCCGCAATATATTTAATTAATTAATCAACCTAAAAAACAGAATTCAGATAAAATGAAACTCTAGAAATGAAGGAATATACAAATTATAATTTATTGTTGTTTTTCTTTAAGTTCAAAAGTTGTATTTTTTAAGAAAATTTGTTAAATAAAGACTTTATAGATATTACCTATGTAAACAGTTCTTAAATATGCAACAAAAAAAGTAGGTGGTTAACCGACTTTATTTTTATAAACAAAAGAAAAGTGTTGCTTTTGTTATAACCTAGAAATGGTGCCGAAAATAGAGCCTGAAGTCAAGTCGCTAATAGCGCGTCATATGGTGCAGGGAATTTTAATCGAACCCGTAACTATCAAAATGATGACTTTCTCTTTAATCCAAAGGACATTAAATTCATATCTCATAATAATGTTTAATATTTAAAAAAAACACATTTCTTGGCTTATCAAAAAATGTGTCAAATTATTATATGGTAGCCCGTACGGGATTCGAACCCGTGAATGTTGCCTTGAGAGGGCAATGAGTTAACCGTTTCTCCAACGGGCCAAGAAAATTAGTCTTGCAAAAGACTAATTACTTTTTGAATTCTTTCTTTTACTTTTTTAAGGGTGAGTATCTTTAACACATAATAAAAATTAGGTGTGTTCTTTCTGCCTGATACTGCAATTCGAATAATTTCCGCAAAATCTCCAATGTGCCCAAGGTAAGCATCGGGATTTTTTTTATAGTCTTTTGGTCTTGCCGCAAAGTCACAAGACTCGGCTAATTCTTTAAGATTTAAGAACCATTCTTCTTCTGGTAAATCGAGTGCTGGTCTTGACAGGAAAAGTTCTAAAATGTAAATCAGTAATGTTTTTGAATATCTTTCATTAAAAGGTAAGGGCTCTTGAATAAATTTAGAATAATAATCATCATACATAAAATCAATCACTGGTAAAATATCAGAATATTTTGCATAATCTTTTCTTGGTTTTTCGGTTCCTCTTTCAATGTTTAAGATGGATTCAAAATAGTCAGGATCTTGACGAATCACTTGTAAAAGTTCTAATTCGTCATTTTCATTTGCCCAGGCGTATGCATTACTTGCGATGACAAGAGACGTCATTTTCCCTAAACATTCTTTGGAAATTGAATTGACTTTTTCAATGTCAAATAAGGCTCCATCAAGACTCATCTTTTGGAAGGTTAATTCAAAATCAAATAAATTTGCGTGTGGATGCTCAATTCTCCACTCTTCAAAATTCGTGTTTGCGATGGTCATTAAGTATTCTAAAAAGCCTTCAATTGGATAACCTTTTTCAAGGAAATATTTAACAGAAGCTTCTGGATCTTTTCGTTTTGATAATTTTCTACGTTTGCCTTCATCTAATTTCATGATAACTGGCAAATGACAATAAATCGGTCTTTTCCAGTTGATGCTATCAAATAATTGTAAATGAATAGGAACCGAAGACATCCATTCTTCTCCCCTTGTCACATGAGTCGTTCTCATAAAATGATCATCGACTAAATGAGCAAAATGATAAGTTGGTAAGCCATCTGTTTTCATAATAACGATGTCTTGAACGTTTTCTGGAAATTCAATGTGTCCTCTAATTAAATCATCAACGGCGACCTTTTGATTTTCATCTCCTGGTGATTTAAAACGAATAACATAAGGGTGTCCTTCTTCAACTCTCGAAATCAATTCACTTACTGATAATTTTCGACATAATGCAAACTCACCATAATATCCTGGATTTAATTTAAGTGCTTCTTGTTTTGTTCGAATCTCATCTAATTCTTCGTGTGTACAAAAACAAGGATAGGCCAGTCCAATTTCAATAAAATGTTTAATGACAATATCATAAATCCATTTACGTTCACTTTGAACGTAAGGGCCATAATTTCCACCTATAACAAAACTTTCATCTGGATTAATACCAAATAGTTTCATTTCTTCTAAAACCTTAGCTCCAGACCCTTCAATTTCTCTTTTTTGATCGGTATCTTCAAGTCTTACAAAAAAGACTCCGTTTGATTGTTTGGCAAAACGCCATGACACAAGGGACGCAAATAATGAACCTGTATGTAAAAAACCCGTTGGCGAAGGCGCAAACCTTGTAACCATGGCGGATTCTTCTAAGTCTCTTTTTGGAAAAATCGTTTCTAAGTCTAAAATCGTTTTTGTTACATCAGGAAAGATTAAATGGGCAAGTTTTTCATAATTTGTCATAGGAATTCCTCACTTTATTTATGAATATGATATCATATTTTTATGGAAAATACCATATAAATAAACGAGGAAGTTAATTAAAAACAAAGAAAGAATGGAGGAATTGATCTATACTTTCTACTAAAAATCATAAAAAAAAACACCACTTCGAAAATGGTATTTTTAATTTGTGATTGGTGACTCGTACGGGATTCGAACCCGTGGATGCATGCGTGAAAGGCATGTGAGTTAACCGTTTCTCCAACGAGCCAAGTTGGCGCCCCAACTAGGACTTGAACCTAGGACCCCATGATTAACAGTCATGTGCTCTAACCAACTGAGCTACTGAGGCTCTATTTAATTTTTTTATTATAAAAGAAAGAAGCCTGGCAACGTCCTATTCTCGCACTAATGTACTACATTCGGCGCTGAAGTGCTTAACTTCTGTGTTCGGTAAGGGAACAGGTGTGTCCACTTCGCCATCGTCACCAGACTTTTATCTTTCAAAACTGG
>JAHIRM010000015.1 GCA_018818595.1 Bacillota bacterium | reverse complement strand
TAATACTGCTATTTCATAGTAATTGATAGCCTTGTTTATGGAAACATATTTGGCATGAAAAAAGATCGTTTTCGTAACAACAGGCAGTTCTAAGTATTGACTTTCATAGCCGCGTACAGTCATTCATGGTACCCCGGCGCAGGTCAAGTCATTAGTAGAAATGCAACCGATTCTTTTTCGGTTCTTGCTAACAGAAGCATTGAAGCTGTCTATACCGAAGGTTTAGTCAGTGATGCTCCCTTTGTATCCATTACCGATGATGTAGCAGTAAGAACTAGTTATTATAGCTACATCAGCCGGTTTTATGTTCCAGAGGACTTTACTTTAATTGAATGGGGCATGATTTCTAATAGCACAGCTAGTTTTGATATGACAACCGATGGAATTGTTGTTCATCAAGGATTCATCAAATTACCAAATACCAATGTGTTTATGATGAGCTTTAATAAAGACAATTACAATTACGTGAAAGCGTATATTATTCTGAAAGATATCGATGGAGACTTTGTCACCATGTATAGCGATACAAAAGGTTTTACAACCACCACTGCACCAACTGAATTTTACTCCACCGGATTTGAAGACGCCAGTAAAGGATCTTATTTAGAAACAGATTTAGACAATACCATTATTACTAATGGAGAAACTTGGACGTTATATAATGCGCTTCTAGGAAGTCTTGCTGGAGATCAATTCCTAGGCACAAAAAGTATTCGCGCAAAAGATGGGTATGTCCGAACAGAATTTGTGGCTTCAGAAATTTCTGAAATCAACTTTATGGTAGGAAAATATGGCACTGATGCAGATAGTTATCTTTCCTTACAAATATCTTTAGATCAAACTAATTGGACAGTGCTTGACGACGAGATTTTATCAGACGCTAGTTTTGACCTTTATACTTTTACATTTGACTCAAGTACCTATAGTAGTCTTGGACTTAGTCCTTCAAATTCATATTACATACAATTAGTAAAATTAACGAGTGCAAGAACAAATATCGATGATTTTCATATTTTAACTGGTGCCACTTCAGTAACTTCAACTGATTTATCAGCTTTAGAGTTTAAACAAACTAAACCAGTGAGTATTACCTTCCCTGAAACGGAAGATTTAATCTATTCCGTAGGAGATACTTTTACAGATGATACTTGTTACGCAACTGATATCGTAAGTGGTAGCACGTCCTGTGCAATCTCTGGATCAGTTAGTACAAACACAAGAGGAGATCATAGTGTTACCTACGCTGCGACAAGTTACGAAGGAATTACTTATACAGAGACCAAACAATATACCGTATTTAGAGATGCCTCACTTCTTGATGTTAATTACATAGGTTACTATGATGGCATTGAAGGATTATACGGTAATGATTTGCTCTTAGCTTTAAGAGCTATTATTAATACAGATATTACAAGAGTATCTTATGGAGATGTTAGGTATTTATTAGATGATACCGATAAAGACCCTAACAATTCAAGCAATGTATTAACCATTTATACCAGAGAATCAGTAAGTGGTGTATGGGACGATGGAATTACCTGGAACAGAGAACATGTCTGGCCAAATTCAAGACTTGGAGTTCCCTCCGTTGACAATACAGATATCGGAATTGCAAGTGATATACATAATTTACGAGCATGTATTACCTCTGTCAATTCTTCTAGAAGTAACAAGGTTTATGATTCTGTAACGACCTCAGAAACGTATTTTCCAGGAGATTCTGACAAAGGAGACGTTTCAAGAATTTTATTTTATATGTTACTCATGTATGAAGAATTATCTTTAGTCAACGATATCTTACCAAATGATCCTGAGACCAATTATACCTTGGCTGGAGCTAAAATGGCCATATTTGATATGTTAATTACTTGGAGTTATCAAGATGTAGTTGATTCATTTGAACAAAGTAGAAATGAAACAATCTTTGGAATTCAAAACAACCGAAATCCATTTATTGATTATTCCTATTTTGTAGAATTAATTTGGTATGATCACGCAAATATACCTACATAAGGGAGCTTTTATGAAGAAAATCTTTATTTTATTATTCTTTTTCCTATTTTTAATCGGTTGTAACGCACAAACTACTGCTACAAATGTTACAACATTAACTGACACCAATTTAAATACTTCAATAGATATCCCGGTATTGGATATTTTTGAAAATGTCCTTGTATGGGATGAAATTACTGGTTGTAATCAATATGAAGTATACCTTCATGATGTGACATCAAACGGAGGGTCCCTTTTACTAGAAGATGAATATATTTTAGTTGACACAAATGAATATGATATTTCTCTTTTAATTCCAAATAGAGAATGGGATATTATGGTTAGAGCTATTATTGGAGAAGAACATTCCGCTTTTAGCATAGGATTTTCAGTAAGTGCCTTTGTGAATTCGGAGATTAATTATGACTACGAACTCGTAGTAGGATCAAATCACGATTACATCGTATTTCCAGAGTCACTTCCTGCTTTATTTTATATAAAATATATCAATCAAGAATTAAGCACGGCTTCATCGACTTGGTACAATGTGATTCCAGCTAGTTCCTATTTTACCCAATATGGAAGACTTTTCATTGATAGAAATTACTTTAGTGACTTAAGTGAGGAGTTAAGATTGTTTTTGTATTCAGAAGATGGAATCATCACCATTGATTTAAATATTTCATCGATTACAAAACCATTTATTGTATCGAGCAATACCATTGTCTTTTCAAGTGATGATGTCATCATGGTCTTTGAATTTTGTGGAGGAACTTTTGATGAAATCACAGGAAGTGATATCTCATCTTCTGATTATGATTTAGAAGACAATGTGTTAATCATTCATCAAGATTTTATTTCAAATCTTTTTAATGATAATCTAGATAGAAATTCTGTAATCTTAAGTTATCAATTAAGAAATAATTCAGATATTATTTTAGGATTTATTTATATTAATCGATCATAGGAAATATAAGACTTGCTTTTGATTATAAAAAAACAACTTTATATTCATTGAATAGGAATTGCTTTATGATAAAAACGGCTAATTTACCCGTATTTTTGGTAAATTAGTCTTATTTTATAATTTTTTTCATTTTTTTGAATAATAATTCTTGACATATTGATTTGACTTTATTATAATAAAAGTGTATAAAAGCAAAGCTATCGAAAGGTAGTGACGCAAAGCTATAGGGCCTTCCGATGGATGGTAGCCAGTTGCCGTTGTCTTTTCAAAAAAGACGAGGGCATTTTTTTATTTCATTGATTCGAAAAAAAGTTCTTTTTCGATTCAAACTTACAATTAATTGCGATATGCAAAAGCCAAAATCGAAGTGATTCGGTGACGGAAAGCTATAGGGTCCCAAGGGGATTGCCAGTTGCCATCATCTGCTCGATTTGGCTTTTTTTGTAGCTTTTTTAAGAAAAGTTACAATTAAAATATAAAAAATAGAAATTAGGAGGATTTAAAAATCATGTTTAAAAAAATCTTAGCAGCATTAATCGTAGTAGTAGCATTAGGTGGAAGTATTCTTGCATTTTCATATTGGGATAATTTAGAACAAACCCAAGCTGAAACCATTTCAATTGGTTCAGGGGTTACTCTTACTGTTACAGCTGTAGCAGAAGTTCCAGTCGGAAAAGTATTAGTACCTGCTGGTGTTGTTTTAAAAGCAAATGACGTAGAATCTGTTGTATTAACTTATAACGTAAAATTAGACTTAGAAGCAGCTGACGCATTAGATCTTGCTGTTGTTGCTAGCAATATCGAAATTGGTGGAGATGACACATATGCAAGCTTAGTAACCGTTAACGTTTCACTAGCAGCAGCAACTGTTAACAATACTGACGTACTTGTAACTGTAACTGTTACAATTTCTCAACCTGCAACTGTTGTAATTTATGACTTAATTAAAACACAACCAATTACATTTGATTTAACCTTTACAGCAACACAAGCTTAAAACCCTATTTTCTTAAAAATAGATTTTGCACCTGAATAATCCGCTTATTTGTTCCTCAAGCGGATTTTCAGGTATGTTTCAAACTGTAAAGATAGTAATTTATGCTTCAAGCAACTAAAATCTGAATTCATTTTTTTGGTAAGACGTTTACCGCTAAATGATTCCTAGGTGATAAAGTGAAGAAAGAAAAAAACAATCCATCAAAAAAAATAAATAAAAAAGTAGTTGTATGGCTTCGTTTTATCTTTGGAGTTGCCATCATTTTAGGAATAGGATATCTTGTATTTAACTATGTCCCTTTCTTTGCTAAATACGATCATTATGTCATTTCTTCAGGAAGCATGGAACCAACCATCATGACAGGAGACGTTGTGATTATTAACAATCAAGTTCCTTTAGATGATCTTCTACCAAGAGATATTATCGCTTTTTATGCGGACATTCGACAAGATGGAAATAAAGTAGTTGTAGTTCATTATCTTTATTCTGTAACAGAAGTTGATGGCGTTCGTATTTATAAGACACAACCTGAAGTAACAGATTCTGTTGATGGATGGGATTTAGTAGATTCAGATATCATAGGGCAACATGTATTAACGATTCCAAAAATTGGACCCGTTTTACTCTTTTTACAATCGACGATTGGAAGAATTGTCATTTTAGCTGATATCGTAGTAATCTATGTCGTCGTTACGATGTTTCAACAAACCCAAAAACCAAAAGAGACAATCAAAGAAATCGAATCTGAAACAGAGACTCCAAAAGATTCGGTATAACTATTTTATTAAATAAGTAGTAAACCATAGTTTCAATATAAAACAAATAAAGACTGAAAGGAGAGTGCATTTATGTTTAAAAGACAACTTATATTAAAATTGTTCTTAATACTTGTTATCATTTTGAGTTTTTCATCCACTCTTCTAATTGGTTATGCTTACTGGGACACGGTTGTTGATACACAAGAAGAAAATGTGAGCATCGGAGATTGGGGAATTCCAATTACTACTGCTCAAGAATTTTATAATTTTGCTATCAGAAACAACAGTCTTTCAGAAGATCGTTACTATTTATTTAATGATATAGACTTTACAGGATTTACTTGGAATTATGATAGTTCGAATTACAACATTGTCTTTAGAGGCACTTTAGATGGAAATGGAAAAACCCTTAGTAATTTGACTCTTACTCACAATTCAAGCTCTAGTTCTTACAATTGTTTTGGTATTTTTCCAATGATAGAAGGAGCATCCATTCATAATCTAACTTTTTTAAATATTAATTTAGTTCTTGGATCTTCCTCACTCAATGGATCATTCATTACAGCTGGACTAATCGCTGGAAATGCGATTGGTGGAGCCAACACGATTTCAAATATTACCATCATCAACGCCGGAATTCGTGGAACCAGTAGTGCAGGAACTGGTGGACTAATTGGAAGCGTTACTGCCTCATCTACCACTGTAAATATTGATAATATTAAAGCCACAAATATGAAAGTGTTTAGTAAAAATTCAAATGTTGGTGGGCTAGTTGGTTATATAAGTACCAGTGGAGCACAAGTAAACGTAAGTGATGTAGATTTACAAGGAGAAGTATTTTCATATCCTAGTTCATCCTATACAGGTGGAATCATTGGTTCTATTATAAATGGTGGAAAAACAAATATTCAAAGAGCCATTATTCAAATGACTTCAAGGAATACTCTTGAAACCGATGGGGCTTATTATAATCGATATTCTCAAAAATATTTAGGTGGATTTATTGGAAACAATTCATCCGCAAGTTCTAATGTTTTAATTACAGATGCATTTTTCACAGGAAGTCTTTTCACTCAAGCCAATAACATAAGATATTACATAGGAACCGCAGTTGGAAATTCAGGTGGGGCTGAAACCTTATCCAGAGCCTACTATGCATTGGTTGAGTTTCGCTCCTCAAGTGGATCCATTATTTATACACCGGATAGAACACCAAGGGGTGTAATGGCAACTCTTGTTAGTGCATCGTCCTTGCCAATTCCTAGTTGGTGGGATACATTTGCTACACAATTTTACTTAGCAAATGATCTTTGGTCTCAAGATTCTTCTGGAAGATTAATCTTGAGTAGGTAAATAAAATAATTCAAGAAAGCACTCTTTTAACCCGTATGGGATAAAAAGGTGCTTTCTTTATTCTCTAATGAAAATAGATAAAAAATATAATATGCATGGATTTAATATTCATCTATTTTATATAAATCTATTGCATTTTAAAAATTATAGAGTATAGTATAGGTATCAAAGACAAAGCCATACAGATTGTTTTTATCTTGTATGAGTGCTTGGTTTGATAAAGCTAAACCCGGAGTAATCCGGCGACAGAAAACTATAGGGTCCCTCAGGGATTGCCAGTTGCCGTTCTAAACATTCATAGGAGTGATCAGTATGCGACCATTAGTGGTGTCTTTTTTTGTTTTTCTTTTGCTATTGTTTGGGTCGGCCCTTGCATATCAAGAGTGGTTAAACCAACAAACGATTTTTGAATTTAGTGAAGTAGTATCATTAAGTCAATCTTCCCAAGTTCAAAATCTATCTGCCCCATCTGGAAAAAGATTAGTACCAACCGGGGCAATTCTTGGCATAGATGATGTTACGGAAGTCTATTATACTTATGTAGTGAAAGTAGAAGACGGACATTTTCTTGAAGTAGAAATTGCTCATTCACTTATAACTTTAGAAAGTGAAATGTATTTGCTTGCCAATCAAATGTTAATCTTTTCGTCAGATATCGAAATGATTGATGATACTCATGCAAAAGTTGTCGTTGGTATTAGTTTGAATATGCCTTCTTCAGAAGAAGAAGCGAATTTCTTACAAGCTGGAGTATTATCCTTTCAAGTTCTTTTTCATCAAAAACCTAATTTCTAAAATTTTAAAGAGCAATCAGTTTACGCTGATTGCTTTTTTTACATTTAATCCCTAAAAGTCAAATCATTAGATTAAAACGTATGAAAAGTGTACTATATACTTGTAAGGAGTTGAAAAACTATGAATTCAAGTAAAGTAGTAATCGTTGGTACAGGCTTTGTTGGAATGAGCTATGCCTACGCATTGGTAAACCAAGGGACAATAGAAGAACTTGTCTTAATTGACATTGATTATAATAAAGCAGAGGGAGAGGCCATGGATTTAAACCATGGACTCGCCTTTGGACCAAGAAAAATGAGCATTAAAGCAGGAAATTATTCAGATTGTAAAGACGCACATTTAGTAGTAATTACCGCAGGAGTTAGTCAAAAAGATGGAGAAACAAGAATTGATTTATTAAATCGAAATGCAAAAATTATGAAATCCGTCGTAAGAAACATTATGGATTCTGGATTTGATGGAATCCTACTTGTTGCAAGTAACCCTGTTGATATCTTAACGTATGTGGCTTGGAAAGAATCCAATCTCCCTTCTTCGAGAGTCATAGGTAGTGGCACCTCACTTGACACGGCAAGACTTCGTTATGAAATTTCAAGATACGTAAACATATCCGTTTCAAACGTACATGCTTATATCTTAGGAGAACATGGAGATAGCGAATTTGTTTGTTGGTCAAGCGCTTATATTGGAGCCAAACCCATCAAAGATGTGATTGATTCTATGGATGAAATTAATTTTGAAGATTTAGAAAAAATCTATCAAAATGTAAAGAATGCAGCTTATGAAATTATCAAAAGAAAGAAAGCAACTTATTATGGAATTGGAATGGCGTTGGTCCGAATTACTTCGTCGATTTTTAACAACGAAAATCGAATTTTACCTATTTCTGTTTATAACAATGGCACATATGATACTGAAAAAGACGTTTATATTGGGCTCCCCGCGGTTTTAAACCGAGATGGCGTTCATCATGTAGTTAAATTAAAATTAAACGAAGAAGAATCCCTTAAATTAGATAAATCATCTAGTATTTTAAAAACAATTTTAAATCAAATGGATTTTTAAAAAGTATTAAGTCCAAAGCGCAGAAGTCAAACCGACTTCTGCTTTTTTTTAGAAAAGAAAAAAGCAATAGTCAAATGTAAATAGATAAATCCTTTTATATTTGATATAATGAATTTGACCTACTATCAAGATTTTCGATTCTGAATCGTTCTTTTGAAAGGAGATATATTATATGCATACTTTTCAAGATTTGTATAAACGAATTGTTTTATCTTCAAAGACCAAACAAACTGATGACGTACTTGATCGGTTAAATTACGATCCTTTTCATTTAGAGTGTGTCTTAAAACCTGGGATGAATGCCCAAAGTTGGGAAACTTACAACCCTTCCTGTCTTCAAACAAATGTAAATTTTATGGACTGTTTTTACAAACATGTAAAGACAGATGAACAAGGTCAAAGACTACCAGTATTTGTTGAAGAAAAATGTCATAATTGCCTTGACCCCAAACTTATTCAAAAATTATTACTCTCCGAAGATATCATGAAAGTAATGGACGCCATACATAAAAAAGACAAACCAGTTTATGTTTTAATTGCGCCTGCTTTTTTAAGTCAATTTGATGTGGTAACGGATGGACAACTTCGATCTGCTTTTAAACAAATAGGATTTGAAGGAGTTGTAGAAGTTTCTTTATTTGCGGATATTTTAACATTAAAAGAAGCTTTAGATTTTGACAGAGAAATTCAAAATGAAAAAGACTATATTCTAACAAGTTGCTGCTGCCCTATGTGGATTCAAATGATACGGAAATTAAAGCCAGACTTGATGATTCATGTTCCAAAATCGGTCTCTCCAATGATTGCTACTGGAAGAGTTATTAAAAAAATAGTTCCAAACGCTTTTACCGTTTTTGTAGGACCTTGTCTTGCCAAAAAAGCCGAAGCGAAAGAAGAAGATATCAAAGACGCCATTGATGTTGTGTTAACCTTTAAAGAAGTAAAAGATCTTTTTGAAACAGCTAGAATTGATGCTTCAAACTTAAAAACTGATGTAAGAGAACATTCTTCAGCAGCTGGAAGAATCTATGCGATATCATCTGGAGTTAGTCAAGCAGTAGACCTTACCTTAAAACGACTTCGTCCAAATAAAAAAATACAAGTAAAATCTGTTTATGCAAGTGGTGTTCCGGAAATGAAGAACTTGCTTGCGAATTTAACAAACGGATCTTTACAAGCAAACTTTATCGAAGGAATGGGTTGTAGAGGCGGTTGTGTTGGAGGACCAAGAGCTTTGATTGATAAAGATCAAGCAAAAATCAAAGTCGAAGAATACGCAAAAAAATCACTATACAAAACACCTCTTGACAACCCATACGTCATTGAAATGCTTCAACGGTTACACTTTACTTCAGTGGAAGAGTTGCTTCAAGATAAAGAAATCTTTACGCGTGAGTTTTAGACTTTTCAATATTTTGGAGATTTTTCTATTTTCAATCTTAAGTATGATATAATTTATCTAAAGAAAAAATAACGTAAATGACAGGGAAATGTTAACTATGAATGAATTAAAACAAAAAAGATTATTTTTACTCGATATGGATGGAACCAT
>JAHIRM010000014.1 GCA_018818595.1 Bacillota bacterium | reverse complement strand
GAAGCAGATTCTTCTGGTTACATCTTGACTTAATTATAACACTAGGACTTCAAACTTATAAATAATTAATATGTAGATAGGTAAAACCTAAAACTACACTACATATTATACGAGGAGATAAACTATGTCCAGTTTTAAAGATTTAAGAATCGTCGATAATTTTTATCAAACATCTAGTTATTTTCCAATGCCGACCATTTTGGTATCTTCTTTAGATGATAATTTGAAAACAAGTCTTGGAGCGTATAGTCTATGTTTCCCTTATTACGTTGCAGGGAAATCGTATTATGCTATGATTTTAGAATGCAGAAATAATTCGAATACGGCACAAAACATATTAAAAAGGAATAAAGTGGCGCTTAACTTTTTACCAAATAATAAAAAGCTTTTTAAAGAAACCGTCAGACTTGGTTATCCAGGAGATACATCTGTTGAAAAAATGTCTAAAACCTTTCTAAAATTAGAAGATGGGTTAGCTATGTTCGAAGACGATATAAAAAGACCTCAAGTAGTAAGCGATGCTTTTCAAGTTTTTGAGTGTACGTGGGTTAGTGAACTTGAAAAGGGAAATGAATGCGTTCCAGGATTTCTAGAAGGCTATGATCCCCCCTACAAAGATTTTAATGGAATAACCAGTAAATTTGGATCTCACTTTATTTTAAGAATTGATAAAATAATTATGAAAGAAAAATTTCGCGACGGAATTATTCAAGGAGTGAAAAAGCAAACGTTTCCAAATATTCCAGTAGATTATGGCTATAGAGATAACACTCATTTTTGGTATTCTCCCTCAAATAATTATTTGAAAGAACCGATTCCTTCGGCCAAAGAAATGGATATTTCAACGGTTCGATTTGCGGCCGATAGAACAGATCCTTTGATTCATTTCACAGATGAAGCATGCAAAGGATTAATTAAAGTTCCAAGAATTTTCCTAAAGGCTGCACTAGATGGTTGTGTAAAATGGGCAAAAGAAAATAATGTTACTGTAATTGATGCAAAAGAATTAATTTTAATTAATGATAAAAGAAGCAAAGAAAAAAGATAAATTTTGATATTTATTCCATTTAAAGAAGAATTGATTTATTAGGAAAGAATTATTTAATGTTTTGGAGCAAATTTTTCCCTTGCTTTTTCAAATGTTCTTTGATATAATACCTTTGCTTAATAAACTTTCTATGATCTAAAAAATCATGGCAGAAGGAGAGATAAAAATGAAAAAAGACATTCATCCTAAATATCAACAAATAACTGTTACTTGTTCTACTTGTGGAAATGTATTTGAAACCGGCTCAACTATGAAAGAAATTCGCGTTGATACTTGTTCAAATTGCCATCCGTTTTATACAGGGAAACAAAAATTCACAACCGTCGCTGGACGAATTGACAAGTTTAACAAACGTTATAATATCGAAGAAACCGAAAATAAATAAAAATAAAAAAGCCATAGTGTATGGCTTTTTTTTTGCTTATTAAGTATAATAATTTATGAGAAAAAAGGGGGATATATTGATGTATATAAAACAAAAAGAAGGTTGGATTGAAGTTATTACAGGGCCAATGTTTGCGGGAAAAACAGAAGAACTCATTAGACGTGTTAAAAGATTAGAGTACGCAAAACAACATATTATCGTCTTTAAGCCTACAATTGATAATCGATATGCGACTAATGAAGTAGTTTCACACAACAATAATCGCACAAAATCAATTAATATCTCTAAAGCGAAAGAAATGATGGATTACGTCGATGATACAACAGAAGTTGTAGCAATTGATGAAATTCAATTTTTAGACGAAGACGCTGTTGAAATTTGTGAATACTTAGCTGATCACGGAATTAGAGTCATAGTCTCAGGACTTGATCGAGATTTCAGAGGAGAACCTTTTTCTTTTATGCCAAAGCTTTTAGCTTTAGCAGAAGAAGTCACGAAACTTTCAGCTATTTGTGTTAAATGTCATACTCCTGCAACAAGAACACAAAGAATCATCAACAATCAACCGGCAAATTATACCGATCCAGTTATTCTGGTTGGAGCTCAAGATTCTTACGAGGCAAGATGTAGACATTGTCATGACGTTCCAGGAAGGCCACAAATTTATGCCAAATTTGATTTCGAATAATCTTGACGAATTTTTTATGAAAGAAGCGCTTTTAGAAGCAAAAAAAGCGTATGAATTAAATGAAGTACCTGTTGGGTGCGTTATTGTAAAAGACGGAGAAATTATCGCAAGAGGATTTAATCAACGAGAAACAGGAAATCATGTTTTTTTACATGCAGAGATGATTGCAATCGATATTGCATGTAAAAAACTTAAAAGTTGGAGGTTAGATGAATGCGTATTATACGTAACACTAGAACCATGTCTGATGTGTTCTGGAGCAATGATACAATCAAGATTAAAACGACTCGTGTATGGGGCTTTAGAACCAAAAAGCGGAGTACATCAATCTAAAATGAATGTGTTTGAGGCCGATTTTAATCACCAAGTTGAAATTTTACCGTTGGTTTTACAAGAAGAATCAAGTCAGTTATTAAAATCCTTTTTTAAAGAGTTGCGCAAACAAAAATAATTGAATTATTTACATAATATGTTATAATAACTTAGGAATCTCTTATGAAGCATCTTCACTCAATAGGTATCCACGAATTAGGTCAGATCTTGACGGAAGCAGCCTTAAGTAAGGTATGTATGTGGGTGGAGATGCTTCATGGGAGATTCTTTTATTAGATATGAGGCGAAAATATGGCACTAGTATTTTTAGATTTAGATGGAACATTAATTGATGATGGAAAACCAGCTTCAATGGTTAAAGAAGCCATCATCGCTTTAAAAGAAAATGGACATATTCCTATTATTGCGACCGGTAGGATTCCTTATCTGCTAGAAGGCGTTAAAAACGAATTAGGAATTGATTCATATATTGCCGCAAATGGAAGTTATATCTATCATATGGGAAAAGTTATTTATGAAAAATATATACCAAAAGAAGTAGTCAAACGATTTGTAGATGCGATTGATGAACTCCATTCTGATATGGCAATGGAAGGCGTCAATGATTACGTAGCATATCGAAAAGAAACGGATTTGGTTCATCTTTTCTCAGATACGTTTAGCGTTAAATATCCTGAAGTAGATAGAAACTTTTATCTTAACAATGAAATTTTAGCTTTTATGATTTTTGAAGATGAAACTGCTTTAAGATTAAGAAGTCAATTTCCAGAACTTTTGTTTAATAAAACAAATCAATTTGGATATGACGTAAACATTAAAGGAGATTTAAAAGCGGATGGAGTCCGGGTAATGCTTCAGTATTTAAATTATACCAAAGACGATGTTTACGCTATCGGCGATGGCTACAATGACATTTCAATGTTTCAAGCAGTACAGGTTGGAATTGCGATGGGAAACTCAAATCAAGCAGTGAAAAATGCAGCAACTTACGTAACGACTTCGGTAACAGAAAATGGCGTTTATAACGCCTTGAAAAAGTATAAACTAATCTAAAAGCACCCATACATTGGGTGTTTTTTCTTCTTGCTTTACTAATCTATCATTATTAGGTACAATATACTAGAAAGAAAGTGATATTATGTTTGATGCAATTGTCATTGGCGGAGGACATGCTGGGGCCGAAAGTGTATTAGCACTTGCTAGACTTCATAAAAAAACATTGCTCATTACGGGCAATTTTTCGATGATTTCTTCTATGCCTTGTAACCCATCTATTGGAGGCCCAGCAAAAGGAACTCTTGTAAGAGAAATTGATGCTTTGGGTGGCGAAATGGGTAAAAACACCGATAAAACGACTTTACAAATGAAGATGTTAAATAATTCAAAAGGGCCTGCGGTTAGAGCACTGCGTGCCCAATCAGATAAAGTTTTATATCCAAGAGAAATGCGTCTCACGTTAGAAAAACAAGATGATTTAGAGATGATTGAAGCATATGTCCAACATTTAATGATTGAAGGAAATAAAGTCATAGGAGTAGTTTTGGAAGATGGATCCTCGTATTTAAGTAAAACAGTTATTATTACAACTGGCACTTATATGGAAGGTGCAATTTTAATCGGAAACACAAAAACAACTTCAGGACCAGATAAACAAAAAGCTTCTCTTGGATTAAGCCAACATTTAAGAGATTTAGGTATCAAAACCTTTCGATTAAAAACAGGTACACCGCCAAGAGTTAAAAGAGATAGTGTTGATTTTTCTAAAATGGAATTAAGTCCAGGAGATGGATTTATCCACCATTTTAGTTTTGATAAATCTTATTTACGTCCTTTAGAAAAAGAATGGCCTTGTTATTTAATTCATACAAAAAAGGAAACTCACGGCATTATCTTTGATAATTTACAAAAGTCTGCCATGTATGGCGGATTAGTAAAAGGAGTTGGGCCAAGATATTGTCCTTCGATTGAAGATAAATTAGTTCGCTTTGCGGACAAGGAAAGACATCAATTATTTATTGAACCAGAAAGCCAATTTATTGATGAAGTGTATTTACAAGGATTTTCAACTTCAATGCCTTTTGATGTTCAAGAATTAATGGTAAAATCTCTTCCAGGACTTGAAAATGCAGAAATCGCAAAATATGCTTATGCAATTGAATATGATGCAATTGAACCGACAAGTTTATGGCCAACTTTAGAATCAAAAGTCATTGAAAATTTATATTTTGCGGGACAAGTCAATGGCACAAGCGGATACGAAGAAGCCGCGGCACAAGGACTTATGGCGGGATTGAATGCCAGTCTAAAAATAGATCAATTACCACCGCTTATTTTACGAAGAGATGAAGCGTATATTGGTGTATTGATTGATGATCTTGTCACAAAAGGAACAAAAGAGCCTTATAGAATGTTAACATCAAGAGCCGAATTTAGATTGTTATTGCGTCATGATAATGCCGATTTAAGATTAACAGATTATGGATATAACATTGGATTAATTTCTAAGGAACGATACCGGCTATTTCAAGAAAAAAGAAACATGATTAATTTAGAAAAGGAAAGATTGTCTCAAACGTATCTTACCCCTACAAAAGAGGTCAATAATTATCTTGAATTGAATCATTTACCTTTATTAAAAGCAAAAACAAGTCTTTACGATTTGTTGAAAAGGCCTGAAATGACTTATGAATATTTATCTGGACTATTCCAAATCAAACAAGAGTTAGACTCAGAAGTAACAGAACAAGTTGAAATTAATATTAAATATGAAGGCTACATCACCAAAGCAATCAAAGAAGCTGAAAAATTAAAAAAAGAAGAAGAAATTAGAATTCCTGAAAATATTGATTACAATGAAGTGACTAATTTAGCGCTTGAAGCAAGAAGTAAATTAAATAAAATTAAACCACTAACCATTGGACAAGCTTCAAGAATTAGTGGAGTAAATCCTTCAGATATTCAAATGTTATTAATCTCAATTAAAACAAAAAAAGAATGAAGAATGGATATCGAATCACTTTTTAAGAGAAATCGATATCCATTTTTTCTCTATTGCGGAAAAAGCAACTACAAAATCTTTCTGATATGGTAAAATAGTGATAAGGTGATAAGTTCGATGGATTTTCAAGCAAAATTAAAAACGTTAGGGATTGACCTAACCGATAAAATGAAACAACAGTTTCGCGATTATTACATTTATTTAATCGAACAGAATCAAGTGATGAATTTAACAACCATCACGGAAGAAGAAGATGTATATCTAAAACATTTTTTTGATTCTCTTAGTATGAGTAAAGTGTATTTATTTTCCAATCAAACAATCTTAGATGTGGGTGCTGGAGCTGGATTTCCATCCATCCCTTTAAAAATCTGTTTCCCAAAATTAAAGATTACTATTCTTGATTCCTTACAAAAACGAATTCTTTTTTTAGAAAAACTTATGGTTCTTTTGGAATTAGAAGATGTCAGGCTGATTCATGGAAGAGCAGAAGAATTTAAAGAAAAAGAAGCATTTGATCTAGTAAGCGCTAGAGCGGTTGCGAAACTTCAAATTTTATCTGAACTTTGTTTGCCTTTTGTCAAAAAAGACGGGTATTTCATCGCGATGAAATCAAAACACTACCGAGAAGAAGTAAAAGAAGCGTTACCTTCTATTCAAACACTTGGAGGAATCGTGGATAGCATTCAATCGTACTCAATCGATGAATCCCTTAAATATGTTTTTATCAAAATTAAAAAACTTCATAAAACCCCAGATATTTACCCCAGAAATTTTGGGCAAATTAAAAAACATCCACTTTAAAAGGAGGTGTCAGCTTGCAACGAAAAAAGACATATGTTTTTTCTGAAATCGAAGATTATCGCGAACTTTTAGAAATCAAACATTTAAGAACAAAAAATAACTTTGTTTTGTCCATCATTTCTTTAATGATGGTTATAAGCGTTCTTTACATGTTTCTTGCAGAATTTCCTTTAAAACAAACCATTACAATTCTTGTTGGTTTTTTGCTTGTTATTTCATCAAATATCGTTGAGCTGGCTTATGGGAGAGAAGATTCCCACTTTTATAAGTTGAATATCTATATTACTACTTTAGGAATTTTTTCATTAACCATTGGAATGATCTTTTTATTTCAATCTCCTAGCACAATAACGGCATTATTTATTGCATATGCGATTAGCGCTTTTTATCAAGATTTAAAAGTATTAATATTAAGCAATTTGTTATTGCTATTTACGGTGATAATGATTATGCTTCATTTTCCAGAGTTCCTTGATTTTCAAAACGCAACATTAGAAAATCAATTTGGAGTTGCTTTTTTCTTCTTATCATTTATTACTATTTTGACCATTTCATCTTATATTATTGTCAAACAAAAACGATTCTTTTATAATCAAATTGCATTGTCAAAAGAAACCGAGTTTCGCAACATTGATTTATTGATTGATTTAAGAAAACAAGTGATGGGCGAAACATTGAACATTGAAGAATATTATAAAAAAACCGCTTCTTTTATCGATGCTTTTTGTATAAAGATTGAAACCGAAAATGTCTTTAAAGAAAAATTAAAAATTTTGGAAGCATTAGAAAAGAAAACACCAGTAAGTGTTTTAATTGAACAATTTCCAAATTATTCGAAAGAAGATTTTTTTAGACTAGAAGCTCTTTTAATCAGTAATCATTTTAAACTTCGTAAAGTGGCGATTAAAATAAGTCATATTCTTGACCTCGATATTAAAAAAAGAGAAATTTTCTCGGAAACTCATTTTAAGAGTTTTAATCATCAAAGCGATAATTTTGAAATCAAAATTATCGGATTTGTCTTATTTTATGCGGCATTAAAAAAGGGTTCAACTGCGATGCCGGGTTTATCTGAAGACAAAATATATGATATTTTGATTAACACAGATTACTATTACTATATTGACCCAAGAATCATAAAAGTATATAAAGATAACAGTGAAGTATTTGATGAAATTGTCAAAGACGCTTTCGGAAAGAAGGCGAACTGATGAAAGATTTCTTTAAAAGAGTATTCAATACTGAATTTTTACCTGCGAGTGAAGTTCGAAAAATAAAAGTAATGTTAGTTATGGCTTTTTTACTTGTTATTACAGCAGTCACCATTCCTTTTTCTATCTTTTTGGATTATACTTTAGCGGTCAAAATCACTGTCATTGTCGTCTTATTTATCGTGTATGGAATTATCATATTATTAATCAAAATAAATAAAATTTTACCAGCAATTCAAATTACAATGCTTTATTCAATTGGACTTACACTTTTTTATACGCAAGGTACAAGTAGTTTTTATGCTTATTTGTTCTTTTACATTTCTTTAACAATCATTATTTTTTATCAAGAGCTGTATTCATATTTGGTGTATGGCACCATTTTGGTTGTTTTAGGAGTTTTTTATACCATTACACACCAAGATGGACTCATTCTTTTATTTGATGTATCGGGATCTATTTATATTTATATCGTTATTTTAGTGTTATTTTATATTATTTTCTTCATTCAAATTCTTTATACGGAAAAACTATATACTGATTTAAATTTTGAATGGGTTAAAATGAATAAAATTATAGATAAATATCAAGATGATATCTTATATTATCTTGATGAAATTAGAAAAGAAGCAAAAGAAGTTCCTTTATATGAAGACACCGATTTTCAAAAAGCTGCAGATGAATTAAGTGTATTTATTTCAGAACAATTTAATGAAAATGGCAAAGAAATAACAAATGTTTTGGATTTGTATATTTATATCCACGAAAAAGGATTAACGAAAATATTGGAAAACGAAGAAATCAGTGTTTCGATGAAAAAAATCGCTAACAGATTAGATAAATACCTGTTAAACCAAAGGACCGAAATGTTTTCGATGATTATTAATTTTTATTCAAAATTTCGCGAGTCCGAAGAATATAGGGACAACAGGTACGATTATTCTTTGAACAATTTAACGAAAGAAACCGATGAACAAATCATCGCTATGGCGATGATTTACCAATACTTATCCAATGAAATTACTGGAATGGACGAGTGGGATCAAATGAAGAAAGTTTTTTCAAAAGAAGAAATAGATGCACTCTTTTCTTCTTCTGAAATTGTTGATTTTTTCACACCGGGTCAAATTGGCTTTTTTAAGGACAATTACGATTTATTCATCCAATATTTATCTAAAAAAGAGTAGTTGAAAGGAAAAACATATGAGTATAGTATTATCGATTGCCAATCAAAAAGGCGGAGTTGGAAAAACAACAACGGCCATTAATCTTGCAAGTTCATTATCCTATTTGGGAAAGAAAATTTTATTAATTGATTTGGACTATCAAGCAAATGCAACAACTTGCATGGGAATTAATCGAGGAAGTTTTGGAAAAAGCGTTTTTGATTGTTTGACTGAAGAAGCAACCATCACGAATGTGACGCTTACAACTGACAATCCTTTAATCGATGTCCTGCCCGCAAAAACAACTGTTGAAGGCATTGAAGAAAAAATCATTTTAAATTCTAATCGAGACTTTATTTTAGACACGCAATTAAAAACAGTTAAGGATAAATACGATTACATTTTAATTGATTGTCCTCCATCCCTTGGATACGTAACGATTAACGCAATGATGGCTTCCGATGGTGTCATCGTCCCAGTTCAATGCGAATTTTTAGCAATGGATGGATTAACTCAATTATTAAACACGATTAGGCTTGTTCAAGGGAAAAAGAAGGTAAACAAAGAAACCTTAACCATTTATGGTGTATTACTAACCATGCTTGATACGAGAACCAATTCGGGATATCATGTTGTAAATGAAGTAAAAACGTATTTTGGAGAAAAAGTATTTCAAACGATTATCCCTCGTAATATCAGTTGCTCCAACGCAACTTTTTATGGAGTTCCTGTAACAGAATATTCTCCAAAGAGTAAATCGTCATTAAGTTATAGACAGCTCGCAAAAGAGGTGATTTCAAGAAATGCCTAAAACTACATTTGTAAAACGAGGATTAAGTGATCTTTTACAAGAAAATGAAATTCGAGATTTAGAAAAAGAAGAAGTCATCGATATCAATTTGGAAAAAATCGTGCCAAACCCCTTTCAACCAAGAAAGCATTTTGATGAAAGTGCTTTAAACGAGCTTGCAGAGTCTATTCGAATCAACGGTGTCTTACAACCAGTGATTGTTAAAAAAGTCGTAGATGGATACATGCTTGTGGCAGGAGAAAGAAGATGCAAAGCATCCTCTATTGCAGGATTTAAAACAGTCCCTGCAATTGTAAGAGATTATAATAACCAATATTTAGCAGAACTTGCTCTTTTAGAAAACATTCAAAGAGAAGATTTAACCATCGTTGAAGAGGCAAGAGCCTATCAAAACGCCGTTGAATCTTTAAATTTAACACATTTAGAATTATCACAAAAAATTGGAAAAAGCCGTTCGTATGTTAGTAATACGCTAGGTATATTATCACTTCCTGATTCTGTTTTAGATGAAATAAATAAAGGCAATATTTCTATGGGGCATGCTAGATCTTTAAGCAAATTAAAAGATGTCAATCGAATAAAAGCAATTGCCATGTTAATTGTAGATCATCAACTAACGGTACGAGAAATTGAAACATTAGTGAAAAAAGAAAAAAAGAAAAAACAAATCAAAAGACAAACTGTAGCTGATTCTTTGTCTGAAAAATTACATGAAACATCTCTTGAATTTATGAAGACATTTCCACTTCATCAACCCATAAAAATCGTTAATAATAAATTGATTTTATCTTTTACAAGTGAAGAAGAAATTGAAGAATTTAAAACATTGATTCAAAAGATAAAGGATTGTTAAATATGGATGTAGACATTAAGCTTGGAAGTGTGTTAGAATTAAAAAAAGGACATCCGTGCGGAGAAAACAGATGGGAAATTATTCGATTTGGTGTGGATTGTAAAATAAAATGTTTGGGGTGTGGAAGAATTGTTTTAATCGATCGACCCACCTTGAAAAAAAGAATAAAAAAAGTGTTGGAGGCCCCAAGTGAAGAACATACTGGAAACAATCATCAAGTTTAGAGACGAAAGAGGATGGAAGAGTCATGATACGCCAGAAGCTTTCGCAAAATCAATTATTATTGAAGCAGCAGAATTATTAGAAAATTATCAATGGCACGATAATAATCCAAATTTAGAGAACGTAAAAGAAGAGTTAGCGGATGTATTAATTTATGCGCTCGCGATGGCTGCGGATTTAAAATTAGACCCTGAAACGATCATTTTAGAGAAACTAATCAAAAATAATAAGAAATACCCCGTTAAGGAATAGAATTAAGGATTACATCAATGAAATGAGACTTAAATTTAAGTCTGTTTTGGAAGGCGGTACGCTAAAACACCGCCTAAATCAAACAATACGTAATATTTTATCTTTTATTATGGTTTTATTTACAACTTTGTGGATTTTTTAATTGACAAACACCCATATAAATAGTAAAATATTACTCGCACTGTAAAGTGTAGGTAAGGGCCTATAGCTCAGGTGGTTAGAGCGCACGCCTGATAAGCGTGAGGTCGATGGTTCAAGTCCATTTAGGCCCACCATTTTTTTTGTGGGGTATTAGCTCAGCTGGGAGAGCGCCTG